>NZ_CAWPCB010000034.1:0-3504 GCF_963886535.1 Proteus sp. G2675 | reverse complement strand
TCTAAACAGCGTTTACCGTCTTTAAGCCAGTGCTCAACCACTCGCCACTCAGGTTCATTGTCTGATAATGGTAAAGCGAAATACAGACACAGACTTTCATAACCATTACCTGCTAAATATTGACTAGTAACGATAATTTTTAAATCACGACTTTTTTTGACACAAAAAGTCTAGTAACTGGTTAGTCAATAATTGAAAAATTTTACTTTCTTTTTTATTTTTACGATAATTCTATTTCCACTGAAAAATCGAAAGCCATTAAACCTGCATCTTCTACTCTTTGTTTAAATTTATCCGTAACAAAGATTCGGCTAATATCCTCATCAATAGTAAATAGATACTCATCAGTAATGTTATTTTTTATGAGAACTGGCTTCTCAATCATTAATCCATTGGGATATTCCCGATAAATAGAATTTGTTCTGTCAAAACATCCTGAAAGTGAATTAGTTGGATAATAACCAACAAATTTCTTCCGTTTGCTCTCAGTCTTAACGGGTAATACTTGTCCTCTTGAACTCAAAATATCAGATAAAGACACCAATGCATCTTCACTAAAAACCATAAATGGCGACAAAAAACTACTAAAATCAAATTTATAATTCTTTCTTCCAAAATCATTGGAATTTAACTCTAATGAAATTGCAGTATAGTCATCAGTAAATTTAGACCATCGCTGATCCATCGCTCTCCCTATTATACTTTCTTCTCCATCAGGATAATTTTGAATAAAAGAACTATAGTTTTCCAAATCTGATTTTAAATAATAGACTTTATTAATCATAATATAGTTTTCCATTTAGCATTTCTACTAGCAGAGGATAGGATTTCTCGAATTTCAGATAATGTATCTATTACCCCTTGTTTACCTCCTTCTTTATCAGCCCTAATAATCCTTTCATTCACAGTATCACTGATCATGCAAAACTGATCCACTTGGTATTATCCGTACATTTTGTACGGGGAATTTATGATAACCAAGGAGATATTTGTGGATATTCATGTTCGCTTTACACAAGGTCAAAGCATCCAAAAAATTGCCCGTGAACTGGGTATTTCCCGCAATACTGTTAAACACCATTTACAGCAGGAACCGATGCCAACGTATACTCGACGCGCACCCAAACAGACCAAATTAGTGCCATTTGAGCCGTACTTAATCCAACACATCCAACTGGCTAAACCCGACTGGATCCCTGCAACTATCTTGTTTGATGAACTTTGTCAAAGGGGATATCAAGGTGCAGGATTGCGCAATTGCGTCGTTTCGTTTACCAGTTTAAACCCATTATTGCACCTGAGCCGATTGTGCGTTTTGAAACGCCTCTCGGTCAGCAGATGCAGATTGATTTCACCACTATTCGCCGAAGTAAACAGAAGCTAAAAGCGTTCGTGGCGACACTGGGCTATTCCCGAGCTTGTTACGTCAAGTTCTTTGATAATGAACGAGCCAGCACTTGGCAACAGGGGTTAAAAGAAGCGTTCGATTACTTTGGGGGCGTGCTTCAACAAGTACTTTGTGATAACGCCAAAGCCCTCATTGTCAAGCGAGACGCTTATGCTAAAGGTGAACATAAACTGCATGTTGAAATGCTTCAGATGTCAAAAAATTATAGTTTTAAGTTGACCGCTTGCCAGCCTTATCGGGCCAAAACGAAAGACAAAGTAGAGCGTTTTAACCATTACCTAAAAAATAGCTTTATCGTGCCATTTAAGGCGGAACTTCGCGCTCAAAACCTTGAATTGGATGTTGAGATAGCGAACGCAAAAATTGGTCCATGGCTACAGCGAAAATGGGGTGTTGGTAAGAATGTATTATTGCCATGAATGGCAACAACTTGAGCCCAATATCGAATTTGGCGTGAAGAGATAGAATATATTTTAGAAAGTTTCCGAGATGTTTCTCCCGCTAAACATTGGTTGGCAATGATGATTTTTAAATCGTGGATGTATTTTGACATAAAAAGAGCCCCAGTAATTGGTTGTCCAACTATTGGGGGTCACTTCAATCCCTTCCGGCTTTGTTTAATTTATTTAATCTTAAAAGGATGAAGTGCTTCTTTAAATACTTCTTGTAATACACTTTCATCCATTTTATTTATACTTTTCTCTTGATCATCATTGATTTTCTTTGTGATAAAATTTTCGTTATTAATATTCCTCTTACTATAAAACTCCTTGGCTGCTTTTCCAAAGCAATCAATGTCAATTAATTTATCAAAAAAACTATTAATTGAATAACTACTTGCATATTGTAGCGACTCATTTTCTTCACAAGAAAATTTAACGTACATTATTAGTTTTTTTAATGCATTAACTTCATCCTGCGTAATATCTATAGTTTTACTTTCTATATGTTCAACCACCGCATTTACTCCTAGCATTGAGTTGGTTATTAGTCATTTTATTGCGTGTTTCATAATCTATATGTGACACAATAGAATATGGGTTTTTTCCGGCATGTAAGATTTCCTTCATTTTCAATTTACCTGAATGAATATACTCAAATTCAGAAACTTTATTAATATTATTCAGTTGCACAGAATCAACTTTAAATATAATCGCATAATCACCACGTCCTACATACTTAGGATTATTGATGAGGAGATTTCGTGTAACATCATCAGGTATCATTAATATGTCGGTTACATAGACTTTCCCTTGGCTATTAGGATTCAAAACACCAGTTTTCATTATACTGTCAAAACCAGCTTTATCCGTATAATGAATAAAGGTGTTTTCATCAAGTAATCCCCACGGATCCACCCATGTCAATGGATTTGGCGCATAAGCATATAAGTTTATGCCCCCTGCCAACCCTATTGGGTCTTGTTGGGTAAAACGGCCTAAATCCGGGGCATAGTACCTGAACGTATTATAATGCAGGCCAGTATACTCGTATCATCCTGATACTCGCCCTACGGGCCAGCGCAAGCGCTGTTCAAATTTGTTCCCGACAAATTTGTCTTTGTCGAAATACTGCCCTTGAAAACGCAGGTTCTGTTCACGATTAAATGTGCTTGTGGGGCGGGTTTGACGCTGTAAATGCCCCCAAGCACTGTATTGCCCTTGCCAGACTATTTCACCCTCACTGTTGGTCAACGCTTCCGGTAAGCCTCTTAAACTGCTGTGCGTATAATAAATCGCCCGTTGCGGATTAAGCGGGTTATCCGTACATTCAATGCGGGCAAGAGGGGTATAACTTTGGTCATTGTAAGCATGATAAACCGTGGTATGGGGCGTTGCGCTGCTGTTCTCAGACACCAGTCGCATCCCTACCCAGCCAAAGGTGTATACTTCATCCGGCTCATGTTGGTGATAGGTGACTGTGTTGGCAATCGCACTGGCTTTCCATAACCGTTTTTCAATCCGGCGCCCTAAAATATCGTAGCAGTATTCCGCTCGCTGATACCCTAAGGGCCCTTGGTCGATATCCACCGAGATAATGCGGTGGTCACTGTCATAGTGATAACGTTGCCCCGAGCTACTGCCTTTTTCATAGCG
>NZ_CAWPCB010000033.1:0-3027 GCF_963886535.1 Proteus sp. G2675 | reverse complement strand
TATCTCGCCATTGCATTTGTTGTAAATGCCCAGAGCCGTAATACAGGTATTCAAATGCCCGTTGATGGGGCAACTCGGTGCGAGTGATATTACCCAGCACATCATAGTGATGCTGATAATCACCGCGGGCACTGGCTTCTCGAACCAACTGCCCCACTTTATCGTAGGTAAAGGTCAGGGTGTCTTGATACTCTACGCGGGCGGTGGTGCCGGTGCGTTCGGCTTCAAACCATACCGCCATGGGGACTCGGCGTAATGTCACACTCAAAGGTTGATAAAGGTATTCCGTGCGATAATCGGCGTTTTCTCGAAACAGCAACCGTCCCACTTTATCGTAACCAAAGGTGGTCACCTGCGGGGATAAGGGTATCGGCGTATCAACGCAAGGCCCCGGGGTGGTTTTTATCTGGGTGACATTCCCCATCACATCGTACTGATAGTGCTTTTGTTGTCCGATAAGATCATGTTCATCAGTTAAACGATGCAAGGCATCATACTCAAAGCGGTACTGCTCGCCCTGTTCATTCTCCAGCGCCTGCATGCGCCCGAAAGTATCATAGTGAAAATGCAACCAATGCCCTGCCGGATCGCGTCGGGCTATCACTTGCCCACGACGGTTACGGCGCAACAGAATATGGCGCTCTCCGGCATCCGTTATTCCCACTAATTGCCCGGTGGCATCATAGTCATAATGGTTTTCTGTCCCATCCGGCAAGCACTCTGTTAACAACAATCCCGCTTCACTAAAGGTGTAAGTCGTGGTTTCATTCTGTGCATTGGTCAACGAGCGAAGTTGTCCCCAATCATCGTAGGTCAAGGTGGTGGGATAACCCGAACAGTCCCGTTGCTCGATTAACTGACCGCGGGCATTATAGCGATAGTGGGTTTCATTACCCTTAGCATCCACTTGCCCCAGACACAGGCCTTGGTCATCCCACGCCAAACGCGTGATATGGCCAAGCGGGTCAATCACACGACGAATATCGCCGTGCTCATTGTACTCCCAATGCCAAGCCGCCCCATTTGGCAAGGTTTGTGCCGTGGGAAACGCAAAATCTTTGTCCCAATCATAGCAAGTCGATTGTTGTTCGGGATCTGTCGATTGAGTTAAATTACCGCGCTCATCATAGGTATACCCCCATTCACTGCCATCTGGGGCTATTGCTTTCGTTAATAAGCGACTGGTATCCCATTCAAACCACCACGTTTCATTCAATGCATTGGTGTATTCGATAATTTGCTGTTGTTCATTCCAGCGACGGAAGGTGGTTTCGCCCCCCGTTTCCACGGTGGTGAGGGTTCGTTGAGCTAAATCATAGGTCAGTTCGGTATGCTCTAAACAGCGTTTACCGTCTTTAAGCCAGTGCTCAACCACTCGCCACTCAGGTTCATTGTCTTCAATGGTAAAGGCATCAAAACGTTGCCAACGATAATGACTACTGACCCCTGTGGCATATTGGTGCATGGCCATTAAACCCGATTCATCATCCCAGCCAAAACGACGAGTCACTCGCTTATCCGCATTAGTGACTTGCACTAAACGCTGTTGTGCATCATAAGTATAAGTGACCAGCGTTTTTTCTTCTTGTCCTTGGTGGCGGGTCACCGACTGTAAGCGTTGGGTGATTTCATCATAATGTAACCGGATATCGGTCAGATACGCATCATCATGAATTTGTACCAATTCACCGTCATTAGCATAGCGGTAGTGTAAAGCGTTATTATGACGATCAGCACTTTTCATTAAGCGCAGTGTATTGATTTTATGTGGATTGGCTTCGAAAAATTGATAATCACCTTCCGCCGATTCAACAAGGAAAAGATTGTTTGTCGTGCGATAGACGGTAAAGCCTTCATCTTGATAGAACACTTTCTGACCAAGGGCGATTTTTCCTAACGCTAAACGCCTCCCCGACATGTCATGATAATAAATGTTTTCATTCTCAAGCCCTTTACCCGTGTCGTCAATTGTCAAAAAGACATCAAACGGCATCGCCCAACCGCGTCCTAAACGATTTTCACCCGTATTACGACTTTGGTAAATACGCGACCAGACTAACGGGTACACACCATCAATAATAAAATCGGTGTCATCCTCTCCATTTAGGACTTTCGCCCCCGTAGCCGCATGCACGGGGTGACGCACACTATTAAAGGCTTGGGTCACCGAGGCGACTACCATACTGCCCACTGCGGTACTGGCGATTTCACTCACCAAAGTACAGCCTACACTATTCAAACACTGTTTAATCGCCTTGAGTCCCCCTCTGCGAAACAGGGTAGACGCCGCGCCAACAGCAAGGCCACCTAGAATTTCACCAAACATTTCGGCAAAGGGGTTACGCCCACTCATAATATCGCGTACCACCACACTGCCACCGCCAATACGCACAATCCCTTTTTCTTGCGTATCACTGATTTTGGCTTCACAAGTGCTTCTATCACCGTTACGACACGCCGGTTGGCTATTAATTTGGACTTTTTTCGACCCTTCGGCTAAAAAGTAAGGGGCGCTAGCACAATGCCATTTATCGCACGTGATGGTATCCAAAGGCATAGGTTCAGCATTCGGGTGTTTCGCAGCTTTTACTGGGGAAAGAATACTGTCAAAAAAGCCTTGCTCTGGAGAAGGGTATTCGGGAAACTCGGAGGGATCGAGCGCTATGGGTGCCGCATTGTTGGTTTGGCTCCCTAGCACCTTACCCGCCAGTAAAGAAAATGCCCCAGTCGTCATCATGGCGGTATTTTTCAATACGCGTAAGGCAATCTCGGTGCCTTTTTCTTCTTTCGGTGGGGTATTATCTGCCGCAATTGAGGCTAATAGTACGGGTGACGGTAATTTTCCCGCTGCGCGAGCGGCTCCCTTGCCTTTGACACGTACATTTTTCGAGCCTGTATCGATTTCACCATCAGGGTTACTTAGCCCGAATAAGCTATCGATCCCATCCGCGACCCAATCAGCGGCATCATCAATCAATCCACCGATAGTAAAGCCCGCCGCCAGCCCTGCACCGGCAAAAATGGCCG
>NZ_CAWPCB010000032.1:0-3745 GCF_963886535.1 Proteus sp. G2675 | reverse complement strand
TTGCCATACCGCCTGTCCCAATGGTCAGCGCCACAGCGGCCGTCCCTATCGCGGCATAAACCGCCCCTTTAACCACACCACACACGATATCGGCGAAGATTGACGAGTGCATTAATTTATCGCCTTGCTTGGCTGCGAAAAATTCATTTCCCATATCTCTATCCTTATAAAATAAACAATAAATCGTCAGTGGGTATGGTTAAAACATCGGGATTGCATTAATTAATTGGGCGATGGCGTAAAACTGTCTCTTAACGCTCGCCATTGCGCCTGCTCAGTATTGGAAAACGGTTTAATTTGGCAGTAAGTCAACACCACTATTTTATTTTCGAGACGAAAAGCGGCGATCCACTGATAAATAGGGATCCCTTTTTGTTTGGTTTCACAATAGATTTCACAGCCCGTAACTCCTTTTTCGGTACGAAAATCTGTGGGTGCTTTTACCACCGCATTTTTCATTTCACGTTTGATGGCCGACAACTGTCCAGCCAGATAGTCATTGAGGGTTATCTCTGGAGCCACTACATCACGCGTAATAGAAATACTGCCTTGTCGCGTAGGGAAACGCAGCATATTAAGACTATTGTCTTGATATTCTTCATCCGGTAATGTGATAGCACCTTCTTGGAATTGATAATTCATGGCTGACCTTATTACTTTTGCTTAATTATTTTTTAGGGAAGAACTGATCTTTCGCTTGAGCGATAGTGCTAGTATCGGGTTTCATCTCAAGGTTTCCGGGACCTGCCCCGTCCATATTCAAATCTAATAACTCACCAGTACCAATCCGACCGCTACCGTGGCCGTAAAAATCAAAGTTGTTACACACTAAGGTGATAGTCCCGTCAGGGTTTAATTGAAGTGCCGAGTTGCCACTAATTAAACGAATACCTTTGGCTGATGCGATCAACACTTCACCATCCACGATTGAATGTTGGTTACCAAACACGATATTTTTTTGATCCGCTTGAACCGCCGTAGTTTGCGTACCATGTACTGAGATCTTTTGGTTTTGCATAACGGTTTCAGTATGATTGGCGCCTACCGTCGTTCCCTTATCGTTTTGGACTACGGTATTCATATCCTTCTGCGCATGAAGAAACACCTCTTGCTTACCGCCCGCATCTTCAAAACGCAGTTCATTAAAACCTTCCCCTTTGTGGGTTTGGCTACGGAAAGTGGTTTGTGTCTTATTCTCTGGGAACTTAATCGGTGGTGCGTTACGTCCATCATAAGTACAACCGGTAATTATCGGTCTGTCGATATCCCCATTCAGGTAACTGACCAGCACTTGTGTGCCGATGCGCGGTACCGCAGAAAAACCATAGCCATTTCCACTCCAACCCATGGCAACCCGCACCCAGCATGAAGCACTGTGATCGGCACTTCCCCGACGATCCCAATGAAAATGCACTTTCACGGCGCCATATTCATTGACGTAGATTTCTTCCCCTGGTGGCCCCACCACCGTCGCCACTTCATCACCGTCCGCCGTCGGTTTATAACGATAAGGGGGGCGCCACTCTTGCGTGCCCGGAATAAAGGAGACGCTATTCGACAGTTGTGTGCCTTCGCCCCCGCTATTGTCCGCCAGTGGCTGTACACCATGATGGCTGACGCTGATCACTTGCCAGCGATCATTCATCGGCTGATGGGGATGCTGAGATAAGGTGAAGATTTTGCCGGGCATCAGTGCAAAACAGTTTGTTGTCGCTTGCCCCACTTTGCTGCCGTTACGTAATTGCTCAAAGCGCACCTGTGTCAGAGGTCGACCTTCATCGTCTAATTGAAAACGACCATAACTTTCAAACACACTGTGCTGTCCCCCCTGCTCAATTTTGTTTTCATGAGACAACGGATAAGAAGGACGAACAAAGTTGTTGTCTTTATGGATAGTTTCATCCACACACAAATATTCGCCATATTGCCAAGTCATGGCAGTGCTATCGCTGATATCGGTATCGGCCTGCGGGTTATAGGTGAGGTGAATACCCGCCGTCATCCCCATATGTTCATCGCTGTAAAACAGTTGTTCTTCTTCAAACCAGAAGTTAATGCCCTCTTCAAACGCCAGTCGACACCAAAAATCAAATGCCGATTCGCGTTTTTGGGTGGTGTAGAGACGTTCAGGGTGTAGATCTTCACGGTAGAATTGGTAATCCGCTTTAACATGGGCCTCATCCAATAAGGTTTTTAAGATGGTCGGCACCGATTGATGTTGAAAAATACGGCTGTCTTGATTGAGGGTCATCACCCACATTTCAGGGCGAATATCGAAGTGATACCACGTTTTCACTCCGTCGGTATTGCCTTGTACTGCCCCGGCTAAGATACCGTTGACTTTGCGGATCAACACCCCATCGCGTTTGACCGTTAATGATGAGGCTAAGCCAAGATGACGCTGAAAATCGATAAAGGGTAAGGCACTGACCGCACTGATGGACAGCGAAAATAGCGAGGATAATCCTTCGGTAAGATTAAATTCGGTGACTTGAAAGGTGTCGTCAGGCAATCCACCAATGGTGCAAGTGAACACCAAACCACTTTCGAGGCTGTCCATGCCTAATGCATCAAGTAACGCCCCATGGGCCGCTTGGAGTGCTTGGTTTTCAGAGAATGTTTGTCCACCGGTAAAACCGCCACCGTGGATCAGGGGATGAGCAGTCACGCGATTGGCCGATACGCTGGCTGATTGAGTGAGCGAGGCCGCTGCTGAGGCCATCCCGGCCACCTTTTGCGTGGGTGTCGATAGCGTTTCGTTCACTTTGGATTGCACCCTATTTTTCACTTGATTGATGGCTTCATCTTTTAAAACGGATGCCGGGTCAATGGGCGTTGATTTCGGATCTTTGCTAAGCATAATCTGCCTCCATGCAAAAATGGATAAAGAAAAGGGAACAATACAAAATAAGGACGAGCCCCCAAGGACTCGTCATAACGGTATTACGCTTCGAGAGGCGCACGCCAGTCATCCGCACCAGACGTTCCAGCAACAGTGTGCTCCCAGTCAATTTTGCGGTAAGAGAGGGAGACTTCGATAAGTTGCGTGAAGTCGGCTTTAGCCGGATCTTGACAATGAGGCATTTGGCAATCGATGTTCACGATAGTCGCGTCAGTCAGTGTGGTGGTAAAGAAGTGCTCTTGTTTACCTTCAACAGACGTGCGATACCATTTTAACTCAACTTTTGGCAACATTTCGCCGGAAGCCAATGCGTTATACAGCAGAGGAACGGCTTTGTTTAATGCCACGGTAAAACGAAACGGTTTATGCGCACGTTGGCCAGAAGGTTGACCTGATTGCGGATCAGTCGGAACCGTCACCACGTGAGAAAATTCTTGTACCAACATTTGGTCTTCATGACCTTGTACATAAATGTTGCCGACAGAATCTGCAGTAAACGCGCCTGCAGTGATGTTGCCCTGAGTTTTTCCTTCAATGGAAATATAGCAAGGAGTTGGCATAACAATATCCTTTTATCAAAAACGACAAATTAAATTAAATGATTGTCTTAAAAACAATCCGTTAGTCATGTCTGTCATCTTAGCCAGTGCGCACGGTAAGACTTCGGTAAAGGATAATAAAATCTTATCAATATGCTGTAAACAGCCCGTTTTTTTTGTATCTCTCTAGGATAAGTCACTTAGCGTAAACTGGTTGAAATATCGCTATATCATGCTGTAAAAACAGTCATAAAAAGTGTTTATTAGCATAAAATATGATGAATAAATAGACAAATTGCTCGCA